>OZ252220.1:2080000-2118282 GCA_965249135.1 Alphaproteobacteria bacterium | reverse complement strand
GCAGGCGCTCGAAAGCACGGAGTCCGCCTTCGCCTGGGACGGCACGGTGTTGACCGGCCAGTTCGGCATTGACGGCTGTCTGCGCAAGGATCTCCTGACCGGGCTCGCGCTGTCGCGCTCGATCGGCGACTTCGACTATACCGACGCGGCCGGGCCGGTGCCGGTGAGCGGCGGCTATGAGAGCCGCATGACCAGCGTGCATCCCTATCTCGGCTGGACCTCGCCGCAGGGTCTCGGTCTCTGGGCGACGCTGGGCTACGGCCAGGGCGAGATCGAGATCGACGACGAGCAGGCCGGCCGGCAGACGAGCGATACCAGCTTGAAGACCGCGGCAATGGGCGCGCGCGGCACGCTGATCACCGATGGGTCGCTGATCGAGGGCGGCACGACGAACCTGCGTCTCAAGGGCGAGGCGTCGGTTGCGCAAGTCGAGGTCGAGGGCAACGGCGGCCTGATCGAGGAGCAGACGGTGAACGCCAACCGCCTGCGCCTGGCGCTGGAGGGCAGCCACGAGCAGGCGCTGGCCTCGGGCTCCTCCCTGACGCCGTCCCTGGAGCTGAGTCTGCGCCATGACGGGGGCGGCGGGATCACCGGCACCGGCATCGAGATCGGCGGCAGCTTGCGTTATCGCGACCCGGCCGCGGGCCTGACCATCGAGGGCAACGGCCGGGTGCTGGCGGGGCAGAGCGATTACCGGGAATGGGGTCTCGGCGGCTCGCTCCGCCTCGACCCGGGTGCCGAAGGGCGGGGACTGTCGTTCAGCCTCTTCCCGGCCTGGGGCGAGACATCGAGCGGGGTGGATCGGCTGTGGGATCAGGACGTCGCCGAACTGGCGACCGACGATGGGGCGGCCAATGAGAACGTCCCGCAGATGCGGCTGGACAGCGAGTTCGGCTATGGCTTCGGCGCGTTCGGCGGACGCGGGCTGCTGACGCCCTATGGCGGGTTCTCGCTGGCCGGCGAAGGGTCACAACGCTACCGGATCGGCGGCCGCTTCGAGATCGGGTCATCGCTCAGCCTCAGCCTCGAGGGCGAGCGCCTGGAACCGGTCAACGATGCGGCCGCGGAACACGGGATGATGCTGCGCATGCAGGTAAGCTGGTAGCGCCCGAGACCGGTTGCGGTCGCGCGGCGCGGCGCGTTCCGACCCGCCGTCCCCGCTCTCCAGGCGATTATTGGAACCGTCCGGGCCTGCCGTGTGGAGCGCCGCCGCCGGCGCTCGACGCCGTTCGAGAACACATGGCCGGGGCCATCGGGCGGCTGGACCTTACCGCTTGCAGGAGGAAAAAGAGATCATTAGGTTGCTGCCGGGTGGAGTTAAGCGGGTCCGCGACGTGTCAGCCGCGGCACGAGGGTAGTGTGTTGCTGATGAGTCTCTCATGCGAAATGCGCGTTGCGCGATGAACCCTGAGGCCGACCGCGAAGGCCGCGGCGCCGGCGGTGCCGTGACCGTCTCGTGTTTCCGCACGGTGTGCCGTGCGCTTTTGCCGTGGGCTGCCGCGGCCGTAATGCTCTTCGGCGGCGGGCTCGCTGCGCAGGCGCAATCGTTCACACCGGGATCCCCGGAGTGCGCCGTCAGCGGCACGACAGTGACCTGTACCGGCGACCTGTCGCCTCGTGTGGATGTCGATGGTGGAAGCGGCACCTACACCAAGCTCATCGTTATAGATCTGACCGACGATATCGTCCTGAAGGAAGGACAATCGATAGGGGCGGTCGAGTTTACTTCCGGAGGCGATATCGACGTCACCATCGATACCGGCGACTTCCGCATCGCCACCACGGATGGTTGCCGCGACTGCGGAGGGATCGCGGCCAGTTCTGCTTTGGACGGCGTCGTTACAGTTAGAGTGACGGGTGTTATCACCACCTCGGGCCAATTCAGCGAAGGGATCTCTGCAGTTTCGGATGGCGGCAATGAGGATGACGGCGGCGTTGTAACGGTTGAAATGACAGGCAAGATTGTGGCAGAGGGCGGGGACAACCAAGGGATCTATGCATTGTCCGCAACTGACCGCGTTAAGGTTATGATGGACGGCAATATCACCGTCTCAGGCGGTAACAGCTCGGGGATCTATGCACAGGCCGATGATAGGGACGCTGGTGACACTGTTACGGTTGACGTGACGGGCGATATCACGGTCAAGGGCATCGGCGGCAAAGGGATCTTTGCAAGGGCCGATACCGGCAACATCGGCATCACGCTGCATGGCGGGATCATCGACGCCGCCGCCAATGGTATCGAATTTGTTGGCGGTCCAACCGGTACTGGTGTGTTCAATACCCTGACGATCAATAATGCGGTGACGATCTCCGGCGCAACATATGACGTGGTGGGGGGCTCCGGCGACGAGACAATCGACAATTGGGGCACGTTGACGGCCCCCGGCACCATCGATCTGGGTGCAGGGGCCAATTCCTTCAACAACATGGCGGGCGCAACGTTCAATTCCGGCACCGCGGTGATTCTCAGTCTCAACAATCGCTTCACCAATTGGGGCGATTTGTCGCCGGGCGGTGCGAGCGCCGTGCAGGAGACCGCTCTGACGGGCATTTTCTTGGGCGAGCAAGGCAGCACTTTTACCGTCACGACCGGCCCGAACGGTAGTAGCGACCTGCTCACCGTCACCGGCTTAGCCCGCCTTGGCGGCACGGTGAGAGTCGTGGGCGCTTATGAGGGCACCTATACGATCCTTGACGCCGATCGCATTTCCACCATCAAAGACAAATTCGATGAAGTCATCGGCGGCTCATTGTTCATGGACTATGAGCTGGACTATCTCGACGACGGCGACGTCGGCGACGGGGCCGACTATGTGGAATTGGCTGTCACAAGAAACAGCATCACTATCGTCGAGGTTACCGGTGTTACCGGATCGGCCAACCAGCGGGCGGCGGCCAACGCCCTCGACAGCCTGGAACTCGACAGCCTGGAAGAAGACAACTCAATCACACAGGCTATTCTGGGCCTGAACACGGCGGAGGAAGTACGGGCCGCCTCCGATGCGCTTTCGGGCGAGGCGCATGCGTCCCTCAAGGGGGCGTTGATGGACACGGGCCAAAGACAGGTCGCGGCCGTCAAAAGCCGCATGAACGGGCGCTTCGGCGATCCCGGCGCACAGACATCGGACGCACAGACATCGGACGCACAGACATCGGACGCACGGACATCGACGGCGGCCTTCGGCAATCCGTCGTCGCTGGCCGACCGCGATAGCGGCTCGTGGATCACCGGCTACGGTGCCTGGGGCGAGACCGATGCCACGCCCGGCACGGGCACGGCGCGGATGGAGACGGACCTGCGCGGCGTCCTGTTCGGCGCCGACCGTGCGTTGGGCGACCACTGGCGCCTCGGTGTCCTCGGCGGCTACAGCCGGACGGATGTGAGCCAGCGTGCGCGGTTGTCCTCTGCTTCGGTCGACACATGGTCCGCCGGTCTTTATGGCGGCGCCGAGGCCGGCGCTTGGGGTCTCGGCTTCGGAGCGATCCATAACTGGCACGCCGTGGACACCAGCCGGACGGTCAGCTTCACCAACTATTCCCCGGAGCGCCTGTCGGCCGGCTACGACGCCAGGAGCTGGCAGCTCTTTGCCGAAGCCGGATACGAGGTGCAGGCCGGCGCGTTGATGCTGGAGCCTTTTGCCGGCGTGTCCCATACCAATCTCGCCACGGACGGCTTCAGCGAAAGCGGCGGCGATGCGGCCCTGGCGGCCTCGTCGGATACCAACAACACGACGTTCACGACGCTCGGTCTGCGCGGCGCGATAGAGGTGGATGACATGATCCATCTCCGCGGCATGGCGGGCTGGCGGTATGCCTTCGGCGACACCGACCCGTCGTCGACCGCCACGCTGCGGGGCAGCACCACCGCCTTCACGGTCACCGGCGCTCCGACCGCCGAGGATTCCCTGGTCACCGAGTTCGGCGTCGAGGCCGGCCTTTCGGCCAATGCCTTTCTCGGGCTGGCCTACAAGGGCCGGTATGGCGACGGGGCCGCCGCTCATGGCTTCAATGCCGGCCTCAGGGTGACGTTCTAGACCGGACCGCCAGACCCGGTCATGCCGGAAGCGCCTGAGATTGCTCGCGTTGTAATCGCCGCATTCCTGACGCTCCGCTTCTATCTCACCCAGGCAAAGCGGCGGAGCAGCGTCACCAGTCCTGAATCCACCCGCGCTGCCGTTCCCATTCCACCGGAAACGGCTTCATCAGCCGCACCAGGGTGAACGCGGGCGGCTGCCGTCCGTCGAGGATGGTCCCGACCCTGTCGGGGGCGGGCAGGGCGAGGCGCAGGATGCGGCTCACGCAGGAGTCGTTGATCCCCTCGGCGCGGGCGATCTCGTCGACGGTGCCGTGGACGCCGGTCTCCAGGAGCCTGCGCCAGCGGAAGGCGCGGGCCAGCGCCTTGACCAGGGTATCCGACCCCGCTCGAAGGCCCGGCCCAGGCCGGCGCGCCGTCGGGCGAGACCGCCAGCCTGCGCCCGCCCCGGAGCGTGAAGGCCATGGGGATCCAGACGGTAAGGGTGGCGCCGTCGTCGCTCAACCGGGCCTCGGTCATCAGGCGGCCCTCCTCTGGTCCTGTTCCGCTCGCATGTCGGCGACCGGGCTGCGGAGCCCGTCGACGCGGAGATGCAGCTTCAACCCCTCCGGGTGGACCTCGACGCGCCGGACGAGGAGCTGGACCAGGCGGGCCTGCTCGGCGGGGAACAGCTCCTCCCACAGCGGACGAGATCCTGCAGGGCATCGCGAACCTCGGTCTCGGTGAGCGCGCCGTCCCGTTCCCGGGCCGCGCGCCAGGTGGCGACGACGACCTCCGGCGCGCGCAGCAGGGTGCGGAGCTCATGGACGGCGGCGGCCTCGATCTCGGCGAGCGCTGTCTTGATCTCGTCCACCGAGCGGTAGGTCACGCTCTTGCCGTCATAACTGACGGTCAGCACGCCCGAGGTCAGCGCCTCGCGCAGCGCCCGCACCTGATCTTCGGTGTAGGTCATGTCCGCCATGTCTCAGCCCATCCACTTGCTGCGGGTCACGCGCCGGCGCCCCGCCGGCCGGGAGCCGGCATCCGGCGCCGCCGCGTCCTTCGTGCCGGCCCGTTCGGGACCCGTGTTGCGGGCCAATGCCGCTTCCATGCGCCGCCAGCGGCGTTCCGGGAAGCGGTCGGCGCCGGCGATCCAGGCGGCGGCCCGGGCATAGACCCGGCAATCGAGCGCCTCGTTGCGCTCGCGCAGCTTCCGCCATTCGAGCCGGGCGAAGCCGCGGCGCGTGCGCACCGTGACCAGCTGCTCGGCGACGAACTGCTTGAGCCACTCGTCCTCGACCCAGTGCGGCAAATGCACGCTGCCGGGCGGATACGGTTTGCCTTCGGCGCGCTCCTCGTCGGTCGGCCGTTCCAGCCTCAGGAACCGGTAGGTCTCGGCCTTGAAGGTCGACACGGCCACGGTCCAGAGCCGCGCGCCACGGCGCAGCCGCCTGCCGCCGTCGGACGCGTCCACATAGGTCGGACCGGAAACCGGGCTCGACCGGTTGAAGCCGTCGGTGCCTTTGACCGGCGCCACTTGCGCGACGCCGGCGCGCCGCGCCCAGCCATAGACCGCGGTCGGCTCGTATCCGGTGTCAATGGCGAGCTTTGCGAGCGCCAGCACGGCGCCGTTCTCATGGGGCCAGACCTGTGAGAGCAGCCGGTCGAGCGCGGCCCACGGCTCGGCCCGCTCGGGCCCGCCCTCGATGACGATGTGGTCGATCAGCCAGCTCTCCAGGCCCCGGCCCCAGGCCCAGACGTCGACCTCGATGCGGTCCTTCTGGATATCGGCGCCGGCGGTCAGGAACAGTCCGCCGGCGGGCACCGTGCCCGGCGCCCAGCGCTCCCGGCGGTCGTAGAGCCGCTTCCAGGCCGGCGCCTCGCCGCTCTCGACCCAGGTCTCGCCGAGGATGGTGTTGCGGAAGGCGCGGATCGCTTCATCCGAGCCCTGTGCCACCACCCAGGCGCGGGCGATGGCCTCCCACGAAAGCCAGCCGACCGGCGAATAGAGCGCCGACAGGTGGAACCCGATGGTCGACGGATTGGCCGCCGTTCCCGTGGCCCGCCAAACACCGGCCGCCAGCATCGCCGTCTTGTGGTGCTCGGCGATCGGCGTCTCGCAGGATGCGCAGTGGTAGGCCGCCGTCTCGGGCTTGCCCGTGTCCCACTTGAGCCGCTCGAAGACGAGCACCTGTGCGTGCCCGCAATGGGGGCATGGCACGAAGTAGCGCCGTTGGTCCGAGGCGTCGAATTCGCGCTCGATGCGCGAGAAGCCGCGGACAGCCGGCGTCGAGATCAGCAGCACCTTGCGCCGGTGCGCGAAGGTGAGTGAGCGCGCCTCGGCCAGCGTCACCGGATCGCCTTCCTCGTCGGCCGAGGCCGGATAGGCGTCGACCTCGTCCAACAGGATGTAGCGCGCCGGGATCGAACGCAGACCGACGGCCGAGTTGGCGCCGGTCATGATCAATATGCCGCCGGCGAACTCCTTCGACAGCATGGTGTTGCCGGAATCCCTCGACCGCGCCGGCCTCACCAGGCCCCTTAGCGCCGCGCTCTCCTCGATCAGCGGATCGATGCGCTGGCGCGAGTTCCGTTTCGCGAGCTCCACCGTCGGCTGGACCGCCAGCATCGGCCCCGGCGCCTGGTGGATGACGAAGCCGATGAAGCAATTGGCCCCCTCTGTGGCTCCGACCTGTGCCGCCTTCGTGAACACCACCCGCCGGCAGGGATCGGCCGGCGACAGTGCGTCCATGATGGCCCGCATGTAGGGCGTGCGCGCGATGCGGTAGCGGCCGGGCTCGGCCGAGGCCCGCGCCGCCAGCATGCGGTGCTTCTCCGACCATTCCGAGACGGTGAGCAGCGGGTCCGGTGTCAGACCGTCGCGCCAGGCACGGACGATGTCGTCCATGCCGGCGAAGGGCTCAGCGGAACTCGGGCCGGATCTCGGCGAGCTCGTTGAGGTGATCTCGGACATGACCCTCCAGGACCTTCTGCATGGTATGGGGCTCGAGGCCGAGCTCGGCCGCCATCAGGGCGGCGACGCGGGCCGGCCAGTTGACCCAGGCGTCGCGCTCGCGGCGCGCCAGGCGGAACACCTCCGCCGTCGCCTGCGCCCGGTCGACCACCTCCTCGCGCAGCCGCTGCACCTGAATGCGCGCCCGCTGCGCCTTGGCGATCTCGTGCGCCGTGCGCGCCTGGGTGAAGGTGGCGGCCCCTTGCGGGGCGGGTTCGATTGTGGCGGCCGGCCGCGTCGCGGCAGCCACGTCGCCCGGCTTGTCCGGATCGGAGGTCCGCGGCGTCTCGTCAGCTTGTGCAGGCTCGTCCTCGGGCGGCTCGGGCCGGCGCGCCGGATCGGTTCGAGTGTCCCATTGGGCGTCGGCCTTGGCCGGATTGAGGGTGCCGTCGGGCTCGGGCGTGAGCCGGCCCGCGCGGATCGCCTTCATCACCGCGACATGGCTCACACCGCGCCGGCGCGCGTATTCCCGCAGCGATACGCCCATGCCCGTGGAACCTCGAAAAGTGCATCTGAATCATTGACTTAATCGCTTGCTATGTCCCCGGGTCGAAGCATGTATGACCTCCCAATCAACGGAGGAGACCAATCATGCAGCCACTCACCGACAGCGGCCGCGCCGCGCTCGCCGCGGCCGCGAAGCGCCCGGACGGACGCATCCACCCTCTCCCCGAGGGTCTCGATGCCGACCTCCTGGTCGGCCGCCTGGTCTCGCGGGAGCTGGTCGAGCAGGCGCCCGACGAGCGCCCCGGCTTCGAGCCCTTCCTGCGCATCAGCTACCAGGGCCTCAAGGCGCTCCATGCCGGTCCGGATGAACGCGCGACGGCCGCGAAACCGATCGCCGTCGAGGCCTTCATCGCCGCCAAGCTCGAGTTCGACGACCTGCTCGAACGGCTCAAGGACAAGAGCGACGATCACTTCGACGTCGACCCCGAGCGGGTCGATTGGGGCCACGTCGGCACCCTCAACAAGCACCTCGCCGATCTGCGCCGCGCCGCCGGCATCCTCGACAAGATCAAGACCGCCGAATAGGCGGGTTCACCGTCCTTGGCCGCGCTCGGAGGCGCTCCAGCGGGGCTTCGGGCGGTAGCAGCGCCGCGATGGCCGCGGCGCGCTCACCCGAAGGAGGGAACGATGAAACTCACCGACATCCAGATGGTCATTCTGTCCGCCGCCGCCGGGCGCGAGGACGGCTCGATCCACCCATTGCCCAAGACGCTCAAGGGCGGGGCCGTTGCCAAGGTCACCGGCGCGCTCCTGCGCAAGGGCCTGATCGCCGAGGCGCCGGGCCGCGAGGACTGGTCCGGCCGGCGAGACCCCTACTTCGCCATCACGGCAGACGGCGCGCTCGCCATCAACGTCGAGCCGGCCGACTGCCCGCACCTCGCCGACACCGGCGCACAGGCGGCCGACGGTGGCCAGGAGACCGAACCGGCGGCAGACACACCCCGGCCAAGGCGAAGAAGGCCGCCACCGGCCGTAACGGCGCGAACGCGCCACGCAAGGCCCGCACCGGCACCAAGCAGGCTCTCGTGGTCGAGATGCTGCGCCGGCCCGAAGGCGCGACTGTCGATCAGATCATGGAGGCCACCGGCTGGCAGCGCCACACCGTGCGTGGCGCCTTCGCCGGAGCGCTCAAGAAGAAGCTCGGCCTCGCCATCGCTTCCGAGAAGGTCGACGGCGGCGCGCGCGTCTACCGCGTGGCCGGCTGAAGGCGGCGGCCATGTCACGCAAGACCGGAAAGCGTGGGCGGGCGGAGAGTTATGCGGTCCATCCCGTCGATAGCCCGGCCGGGCAGGTGCAACTGGCGAGGCGCGGGCTCACCACCCGCGACCTCGCCGGGGCCGTCGCCCGGTTCCAGGCGGCCGAGAAGGTCCGCGTCGGCACCCTGATCGGCGTCAACGAGGACGGGTTCTTCGGATCCACCGAAGAGGGCTGGTCGCCGGACCGGCCCGGCGCCTTCGACGAGCCGCTCCTCAACATCCCCTGGGTGCAGATCCTGGAGCTGCTCGGCCGGGTCCCGGAGAACACTATCGGGGAGTTCTTCGAGGGCGGCGGCAGGCCGCAATGACGGGAGTGGGCCGATGAAAACCATCAGGATCAGCGACCCGACCAATCGCGCTCTCGCCGATGCCGCCGTCCTGCCATTCGACTCGTCGGACTGCCGCCCGGTGGACGGCGATTGGCTCATCCGGTCGGGGGACGATACCTACGAGCGTCTACAGTCGCACCGCCTGCCGGGCGAGACCGACGACGACGCCATCCTGCGGGCGCTGCACGTTCATTCCGGCCGGCCGAACAACTGAGGCCGATCGCTCGACCGACACCGCCGTCCCTCGCGGGGCGGCGGTTTTCGTCCTAGGGTGTTGTTGACCGCGTGCCGGGTTGGCACCAGATTAAGCGCCAACACCCCTTGCGGTTTCATCCGCAGGGCGCGGGGCCTCTTCGGAGGCCCTTGCTTTTTTGGACAACCGATGCGCACCACCATCTATGCCGACGGGTTCAACCTCTACTACGGCGCCCTCAAGGGTTCGTCCTGGAAGTGGCTCGGCCTGCTGAGCCTGTTTCGGGCGGTCCTTCAGCCGCATCATGACATCGGCAAGATCAAGTATTTCACGGCGCGGGTGTCGGCCACTCCCAACGACCGCTCGCAGCCCCTACGGCAAAACGTTTACCTCCGCGCCCTGCAGCGGTACCGGCCCGAGGTAGAGATTCACTTCGGTCATTTTCTCAGTCACAAGGTTCGGGCTCCTCTCGCGAACCCGGCGGGCGAGCGGCGCACAGTCGAAATCATCAAGACCGAGGAAAAAGGCTCGGATGTCAATCTCGCGGTGCATCTGCTGAACGACGGCTGGTTGGATGCCTATGATTGTGCCGTCGTCGTCACTAATGACAGCGACATCGCAGAGGCGATGCGTTTGGTGAAGGAACAGCACAACAAGCGGGTTGGACTCATTACGCCGGGCCAAGGCCGCACATCGCGTCAGCTCCAGAAGCATGCGGACTTCACCAGGAGTATTCGGCCAGGCGCCCTTGAGAGGTCGCAACTCCCGAATCCAATCCCCGGTACGGATCTTCACAAGCCTCAAGGCTGGTAATCTCCACCGGCATCGGCTCGGACGCGGATCACCTCGAACAGGCGCCGCAGCGAGAAGCTCCTCGCGATCGACGCGATGGTGAAGACGGCGCCAATCAGTAGGTGGTCGCGATACGTCGCGGCAAACCCGAAGAGCGGGAACACCAGCATCTGCATCGTTACGGCAAGACCGTAGCCAACCGCCACATTGGTTACCGCCTCGACCAGCGACATCGTGCGCGACTGCCGCCTCATGCCGCCCTCTCCAAACTGGAGATTCTCGTCAGCGCCTCCTGATAGACCTTGGCGACGTCGACGACGATGACCGATTTCAGCGCATGCTGCAGCACATCGGCCAAGCCGGCATGATCGACCAGCCCGACAGTCGAGTGGTATTTGTGGTCGTCACTCCAGCGCGCTTCGAAGAAAAAGACACCGGATTTTTGCTTGAATTCTTCAATCTGGGCCAGGTCTTCGTGAAGCTCAATGACGATGAACTTGATGGTATCGAGCAACAGGCCATACACCCGGAGTTCTGCGAACACCGCCAAGCAGGCAAGGTCGCGCCAATCGTAGTTGC
Organism: Alphaproteobacteria bacterium; assembly: GCA_965249135.1. GTDB lineage: Bacteria > Pseudomonadota > Alphaproteobacteria. The sequence continues at coordinate 2,107,598 of OZ252220.1, read as the reverse complement.
GATAATGGCCTCTTCGCGTAGTGGCGCCGGGCTGAAATATGCCCTGTGAAATCCACCCGCCGATTTCGTATTCCGTCAATCCGCACGCGGTGGCCACCTCATTAATTATCCAAGTGCTCATGGTGCATTCGCCTCGTTGACGGCACCGGGCCGTTCCGCGCCGGCGGCCGTGTCGAACGCCCTGGCGTCGCCCTCGAGGCGCGCGGCCTGGCCCGTCCACTCCTGCCAGCGCTTTACGATCACGTCGCAATAGCCGGGATCCAACTCGACCAGCCGTGCCGCGCGCCCGGTCTTCTCGGCCGCGATCGCGGTCGAGCCCGAGCCGGCGAAGGGATCGAGCACCACGTCCCGGCTCTTCGACGAGTTGCGCAACGCGCGTTCGATCAGCGCCACCGGCTTCATGGTCGGGTGCAGGTCGTTGCGCGCCGGCTTGTCGACGAACCAGACGTCGCCCTGGTCGCGGGCCCCGCACCAGTAGTGATCCGTTCCCTCCTTCCAGCCATAGAGGATCGGCTCGTACTGACGCTGGTAGTCGGACCGGCCCAGCGTGAATGTGTTCTTGGCCCAGATCAGGAAGGTCGACCAGTGCCCGCCCGCTTCCCGGAATGCACGCTGCAGCGTCGGCAGCTCGGAGGACGACATGCAGATGTAGGTGGCGCCCTTGGTGACGGCGAGCATGTTGGTGCAGGCCTCGGCGAGGAAGCGCTCGAAGTCCGCACCCAGATTGTCGTTGCGGATGCGGCGGCGCTTGCCGCACATCCGGTCCTTGGCGCTGTTGCCGTAATCGACGTTATAGGGCGGATCGGTGAAACACAGGTCCGCGAGCCCGCCGCCCAGCACCCGCTCGATGTCGGCCGCGACGGTGGCGTCGCCGCAGAGCAACCGATGATCGCCCAGCTGCCAGAGATCGCCCGGCCGGGTGATCGGGTTCTCCGGGGCCTCCGGCGCCGCGTCGTCGTCTATGTTGCCGGCGGGGCCGTCGTCGAATGCTGTCAGGCGAGCCGCAATCTCGTCGAGCGTGAACCCGGTGAGGTCGAGATCGAACTCCGCTTCCTCGTGGAGCCAATGGAACTCGGCCCCCAGGAGCTCGTCGTCCCAGCCCGCGTTTTGGGCGATCCGGTTGTCGGCGAGGCGGAACGCCCGCGCCTGCGCCTCGCTCAGATGCTCGAGGCGGATCACCGGCACCGTCTCCAGCTCCAATTGCCGGGCGGCCAACAGCCGGCCGTGGCCCGCGATCAGCACGCCGCGTTCATCCACCAGGCCGGGCACGTTGAAGCCGAAGGCGGCGATCGAGCCCGCGATCTGCGCCACCTGAGCGTCCGAGTGCGTACGTGCATTGGCGGCGTAAGGCAGCAGCCGGTCGAGCGGCCAGTGCTCGATGTTGAAATCCGATGCCGTCATATGCCGCACATCCCTTCGCACTCGCCGACCCAGAGATCGGATTGATCGACCGGACCCCCGGCCGCGAGTTCCTCCAGCGGGCGGCGGTTCACGTTGACGTAGAGGCGGCCGCCCTTCCTGAGCCCGGCCCGCTCCTGAGCCGGCATGTCGCGGATCAGACGATCGATCGTGACGGCCTCGTTCCAGTCGTTCGGGTCGTCGCGCAGGGCCCGCCACTCGGCTGCACTCCGGTAGGGGCAGAAGGTGCAGGCGGAACGGGGCGGAACCGGATAACCATGGCTGATCAACCAGTCGGTGCAGTCCTGCCGGCTCATCCAGCGCCCGTGCGGCTCCGGCCCGTCCTTCGTCGCGCGGTCGATCAGCGGGTGGCGCTTGGCGAGCCAGCGGACGTCCGAGGGCTTCACGCGTATCCACTCGTCGGCCGAGATCCCCAGCCACGAGCAAGCGAGCGGCACGGCCGAACGGATCGGCTTGTCGGGCGGCCGCCCGGGCAGCTCCTTGATGCGCCGCTGGATCGGCTTGATCTTGTAGTTGGACGTGCACTCGCGGCGCAGCATCCCGTGCGAGCCGTCGGCGTTGACGGTGAAGAAGGGCGGCGCGAGGTAGCCGTTCGCGCGGCCCGCCACAGGCTTCACACCGGCCGCGGTCTTGCGGATGTCGTCGGCGAGGTCGGAGAACTGGACGACCTCGACCGGGAACGGCAGCACGTTGCCCGATCGCAGCCAGTCCAGATGCTCGTAGACCGCCTTCGGCTCCGCACCGGTGTCGGCGAAGATGGCGGCGTCCGGCATGGGCGCGAGCTCGCCATGGGCCGCCATCAGCGCCATGGTCGTCGACTGCACGCCGGCGCCGAGCGAGATCACGTGCAGGGGCGGTTGCGGCTGGGTCATGGGTCTCTCCCATCACGAAAAGGCCGCCCGCGCCCGGCAGGGCGGGACGGCCGATGTCGATGTCTCGTTGGTGGGCGGCGCACCGCGCGGGCCGGTGCCGATCGCGCCGGTCCGGCGTCCTCGATGGTGGTAACCGGAGGTGGTAACCAGGGTGGTAACCAAGGGCTCTGGTTACCAGGTGGTTACGACCCTGGTTACCACCTCAAACTGACGTTAACTCTTTGTAATAACGTCGTATTCCGGCTCCGACGGGTGGTAACCGGCAAGCCGTGGTTACCACTTGGGTTACGACCCTGGTTACCACCCCCGCTTGGGCCGTAAATCATTGATATCGCGCTGTTATTCCGTCCAGCCGGAGCAGTGGCCGGCGGCCGGTGGCAACCTCGGTTACCAGCCAGGTTACCACCCTGATACGGCGCTAAGACTTTGTAATAGCGTTGTTTTCTCCGCCGGGCGCAGGTGGTAACCGGTGGTAACCCAGTGGTAACCCAGTTTTTCGGCCTGTCGCTGGCGCGATTTCGCGCTGAGCCCGCCCGCTTGCGTTTACCGCCAGGAATGACCCGTACAATCAATTGGTTAGTATGGTGATTGGTCCCGGATGGGGATCAACACTGGTCCCTGTTTGGGACTTGAGAGAGTTGAACGCCTCGGCGGCACGACCTTGTCGGGCGGCACGGGTCTTCCCATTCGGGTGTATTTGGGCGTCGAATTGGGTTGCCTTATTGGGTGCAATTGGGTGTATATTCGGGCATGCCCCGACGCCCGCTCAACACCGATAGTATCGAGATCACCCCCGCCATCCTCGGGCTGATCGCCGAGATCGACGAGTTCAAGGGTGCCTGGCGCGCGCTTGGAACACTGGCCCCGGACAGACTGTCGGCCCTAAGACGTGTCGCGACCATCGAGAGCATCGGCTCCTCGACCCGCATCGAAGGCAGCCGGCTCTCGGATTCCGACGTCGAACGGTTGCTCGCGAATCTCGACATCACGTCCTTCGCCACCCGCGATGAGCAGGAGGTGGCCGGCTACGCCGAGACCATGGAGCTCGTCTTCCGCGCATGGGAGGATCTCTCGGTCACCGAGAACCACGTCATGCAGCTGCACCGCGATCTGCTGGTCCACAGCGAGAAGGACGCCTGGCACCGCGGCGCCTACAAGACCTCGCCGAACAGCGTCGCCACATTCGACGAGGAGGGCCAGGAGATCGGCGTCGTCTTCGAGACCGCGACGCCCTTCGACACGCTGTTCCTGATGGTGGATATCTTCGACTGGTTGGCGATGCGGCAGGATCGGGGCGACCTGCACCCGCTCATCGTCATCGCCCTGTTCACGGTGGTGTTCCTCGAGATCCATCCCTTCCAGGACGGCAACGGGCGGATCAGCCGGATCCTGACGACCCTGCTCCTGTTGCGCGCCGGCTACGCCTATGTTCCCTACAGCTCGCTCGAAAGCGTCATCGAGCAGAACAAGGAAGACTACTATCGCGCGCTCCGCCGGACGCAGGGCACGATCCGCACCGATCGACCGGACTGGCAGCCCTGGCTGGAGTTCTTTCTGCGCGCGCTGCAGCAGCAGATGAAGCGGCTGGAGAGCAAAATCGAGCGTGAGAAGCTGATCCTGCCGGCACTGCCCGCACAATCGCTGCACATTCTCGATCACGCTCGCGACCACGGCCGGGTGAGCATGGGCGAAATGGTCCGATTGACCGGCGCCAGCCGCAACACGCTGAAGCAGCAATTCCGACGACTCGTCGAGCGGGGCCATTTGACCAAGCATGGCGGCGGCCGGTCGACCTGGTACACGCTGACCTGAGTCCTTTGCGATCGTGTCCTCGCCCGCAGCGTGGCACAGAGCCGCACCGACAGCCACCCCGGCGCCGAACACGACCAGCGCCGCCCAAGTCTTCCAGGTGACGATGAAGCGCAGGTTGCCCAGGAGGGCTTTCAACGCCGTTGCACGGCTCATGTCAGGCTCCTTCAGGCAACAAAAAACCCGCCGCGGCGGTGCCGGAGCGGGCTGGGTTCGGACGCACCTATGAGATGGTGGCAGAAACCTACATCTTGTGATAAACACCTGTCAACCCCACAAGATGCAGAAAAATCGTGATCGCTCTCAGCCGGCCCGCCTGGGCCGCTCATAGCCGTAATGGACGGCCAGCATGCCGAGCGCCGTCACCAGCACACCGGTCGCCTGGCTTGCGAGCATCAACTTTCCGTTCCAACCCTGCTGCATCGCCCATTCGCGCAAAGACATCTGCAGCCCGACTACGTGCCAGACGCAGCTGCCGCCGGGGCTTGCCATGCCGCCGAGCGCGTCGAGCGCGTCATGCACGCGGTCGCGCGCCGCGATCTGGCGGACCGTGAGATCGTCGTTCCAGGTCATCTTCTCGCCGCGCAGCCGCCTCACGCGAACGATCGAGGCGGTGGCCGTGGTGTCGTAGGCGGCGATGGTGAAGTGGGCCTGGAAGTCACGCGCGGCCTGATGCATGGCACGCGTGATGGTGCCCGCCTTGCGCATGCGCGCCAGCGTGTCGACGGTGCGGACAAGGGTGACCGGCCGGCCCTCGGGGTCCGCCGCGCGCACCGTCTCGAGCGTGCGGCCGCCGGGCAGGCGCATGGCCTCCGGCTTCGCGCGTTGGACCCGGGCCTTGCCCTTGGGGGCGCGCTTCCTGCGTTTAGCCACGCGCCGCTGTCCGATGGTCTCGCATGGACACGGTGCGCCCGCATGCGTCTCTGCCCGGCTCCGATTGTCTGCCGTAGAGTTTCTCGCCGAGCCTCTTGACCAGCTCGCGCTCGGGCCAGGTGAGGCGGCCGTCCTCGGCGGCGATCACCAGAATGCCCTGCTCGCGCCAGCCCTCGCGTTTGATCTCGCCGGCCGGCCGGCGCCCGCCGCCATAGCCCTTGGGCAACCACCTCACCGGTTGATCTCCCGCAAGCAGGCGCCGTAGCCGAGGACGTCGACGAGGCTGTCGAGATGCCTGGGGTCGTGGGCGAGCCGCGCCATCTTGAGGTCCATCAGGCAGACCGCCACCTGGGCCGCCGTGACCCGGATCCCGAGCACCTGCGACCAGCGGGCGGCGACATGCTCGAACAGATCCTCGGGCGCGCCGTAATCGGCCCGGCGCTTGTCGACGGCGCCGGCGGCGTGCTGGAGCAGCATGGCGCCGTTCATCGCGCACCCGCCCGGCTCTCGATCGCCCACAGCAGCAGCGCGATGGCGTCGGCCTCGTTGTCGTCGGCAGGGTCAAACCCGCGCTCGCGGACGGCGGCGATTACCGCCTGCTTGGACGCGTTGCCCTTGCCGGTGACGTGACACTTGATGGTGCCGACCGGCACGCCCTGATAGGGAATGGAATGGTGCTCGCACCAGGCGGTCGCATGCGCCAGGAAGCCGCCGTAGATCTGAGAAGCGCTGGTGCCGGCGTGGCGGCGGACCTCCTCGAGGCAGACCGCATCGATGCCGCCGGCCGTATTCTTGATCTCGGTCAGCCAGCCCTTGAAGCGCAGGAATCGCATCCCGCCGCCGGAGAACCGGTCCGGGCGGAACGACATGGTGCCACTGGTGATGGCGCCGTCTCCGTCGCGGAGCGCCCAGCCGGTCGCGGTGCCGAGATCGAGGGCGAGCACGGCGCCGGGACCGGACACGCCGGAGTCGGTGGCGGCCGGCACCGGGGGTTCGGCCACCGGGCGGGCAATACCGGCATTGCCGCCGTGCCGGGCAGCCGGCAGCCGGGCGCGGTGTTCAAGCGGCGGTTTCTTGGGCAGAGTTACATGAGCCATGGTGATCTCCTTTGATCGGGGTTGTCGTGGTCAGGGTGGCGGCGGGGAACTGCCAGGAACGCCGCCGCCACCCGTCTCTCGAATTCAGGTCATCGTTTGCCGCTTCCTCTCCATCGTGAGGTGGCGGGCTGGTTTGTGGTGAGCAATCGACTGGTGGGGCCAAGCCGACAAGCGACCGGCATCGCGGCGCCGGTCTGGCCGCCTAACCGTCAATGCTGGGGGATGGGGTGCGGTGCCCGGGCCCGGCCGCAAACCGAGCCAATATGGGTGTGTGTTCCGGGAACACACCCATATATGTATATATAGAAGTCCCCGACACCAGACACCGTTGATTTCATTGACTTTTTCCCCGACACGCAAATCCGACACCGTCACGCTAAGTGATTGATATCGCTGAATAAGTGCCCGACATGTCGGATCGGATCCGACACGCCGACACCCGACACGGAGCCGCCCCGACACACGATTCCGACACCGGGCGGACAAACCATTGTTTTCATTGCATTTTCTCCCGACACGCGATCCCGACACGGGACCGTCAAGCGATTGATATGATTGGGTTTTCTCCCGACAGACACGGATGCTCGATCGCGAATGCCCGCCGCCATCGTGTCGGGGACGCCCGACATGGGCCCTGTAACCGATTGAATTCCTGTCGTTTTGTCCCGACAGACACGGCCCGGCACGCGAACGGTCGGACCGGGTCCTGCCGGGGCCGGAATGGCCGGGATTTCGTGGACGATCATGCTCCTTCACTCCTCGCTCTCGTCAGCGCCGTGGACGAACTCGCCGACGCCGCGGGCGAAGGGTCCGGTCGGCACATCGAGCCACTTGTCTTCCTTCGAACCCGAGGCCATGCCCTTGACCAGCACCGGCGGCCGGGCCGAAAGCAGGTCCTGCACCATGTCCTGGAGGGGATCCCGGCCGAGGCCATGAAAGACGGACGCCAGGCGATGGCGCTGGCGATAGACGCCGGCGCCGCCGTAGTGGGTGAACGGATGGCCGTTCTCGACCGCTTGGGCGATCGAGGCGACGAGGACCTCCGAGAGCTCCGCTGCCGCCATGCGGCTCGCGCGGAGGCGGCGGGTGATGTCCACCGGAAGGCCGGTGGGCGCCCGCAGATAGGTGCGGATGGTGCGATCGGCGGGCCCGTTGGCCTTGACCACCGCGCCCTGGAACACGGCGTTGCGGACCGGCTTCTCGTCGAGGGTCTTGAAGACGTAACGCTGATGATCCCGGGGCGCCGGCCACAGCGCGTAGACCAGGCACACGCCGTCGACGATGGCGCTGGTGCCGCGCACCGCGTCGCGGGCCTGCTCGACCGAGGCGATGGGCCGGTTGCCCTGGGGCTTGCGCATGTGATGGGCGACGATGACGGCGGCGCCGGTCTCGGTGGCGAGGCTTGCCAAGAGCCCGGTGGCGAAGCTGCCGGCGGCGGGATCGGCGTTCACGTCGGCATGGATGAAGGACGACAGCGGGTCGAGCACCACCAGCTTGAGATCTGTGATGCGGACGATCTGGTCGCGGACCTTGCGGAAGTGAGAGGTTGCTTCCGGCCCGTCCGGTCCGGAAGACACCAACGGGATCGGGCCGCCGGCGTTGGGCAGCGGCACCACGATCAGCCGCTCGGGCCGGCCGAGGCGGTGACGCTCGGGATCGAGGCGCTCGAGGCGGCGGTGCACCTCGCCCTCGTCGTCCTCGGCGGTGAGCAGCACGGCGGCGCCGAAGGCCATGGGCTCGGGGCTCACCGAGACCGCACGCGGCCTGCCGGTGGCGACCGAGAGTGCGAGGTCGAGCATCATCATGCCCTTGCCGGTATCGCCCATGGCGGCGAGGATCGAGACCACGCCCAAGGGCACCGAACCCTCGATGAGAAACTGCTGCTCGGGCGCCGCACCGGCGTAGCGGCTGGCATGCCAGCCGGCGAGGTCGAGCGAGCGCTTCGCGGGCCGGATGGCCTGGCGCCCGGCGTTGGCGATGAATGATTGGACATCCATGCCTTCGGCCTGCGCGGCGGCGAGCGCGTAGTGCCAACCGGGCTCGTCGTGATCGGGCCAGACCACCACCCGCCTGGCCTTGAGCGGCTACCAGTCGGTTTTCTCGACCGGGGCCGAGGCGCCGTTCATGGCGGTGGTGGCGCAGAGACCCTGTCCGATGAGCGCCGCGGCGGCCTTCTCGCCCTCGACGAGGATCACGTCGGCGGCCGCCTTGATGCCGGGCCGGTTGTAGAGCGGACGTGGATCGGGTGCCTTCTTCTTGCGCGCGAGCACGTCCCAGGGCCGGAACTGCTTGCCGCCGGGCGGATCGTAGCGGTAGACGCAGGCGATTAGCCGGCCCGCCTCGTCGAGATAGTCCCACTTGGCGGTCACCGGACCGAGCTCGTCGACCGGTGCGGATGACTGGCGCCGCGGCCTCTCCGCCCGGTCGTTGTGCAGGGTCCGGCTGCGGCCGTCGAGCCAAGCGCGGATGTCGTCCACGATGGCCGGAAATTCGCTGCGAAGATCGCGGCCGGTCGCCGCCGCCCAGAGCCCGATGATGTCGCCGCCTTCGCCGGTCGCGAAGTCGTGCCACATGCCGGCCTTGCCGCCCTCGATCTCGACATTGAGGCTGTCGCCGGGGTTACCGCGGATGTCGCCGACGAAGAACTTGCCCCTCTGGAACACGCCGCCTGGGAACAGGCAGGAGAGCACGCCGCGGATATTGGCCAGCATGCGTGACTTGAGTTCGCCGGTGCTTTCGACGGCATGAGCGGGCCAGGCGCCGTCGAGCTGCTGGGGTTCGGCATCGTTGAAGTCGCGCCAGCGGTTGATATCGACGATGTTGCCGGCGTCCGGCGTGTCGGTGTCCTGGCCGTCGCCGGTTTCGGTGTCGTTGCTCATCGATTTGCCTCGATCCAATCCCGAACGGCCCCGGCCGCCCGCAGATATTCGGCGCTCGGCTTCTTGTCGGTCTCCTGGCCGGGCCGGTAGGCCGCCCATATCCGTGCCCGCAGCTCCCGGGGCAGCCGGAACCAGTGCCCACGGCATCCCCACATGCGCGGCGGGACGACATTCGCGCGGCCCGGCCAATGGCAGGTGTGCGCGCTCATGGCCCGGTCCTCCAGCAGCGGTCCGCCCAGGGGCAGAAGCGGCATTCGTGAAAATCGGGGGACTGGGCGATGCGCGGCCGCAGCTCGCCGGCCTCGGTGGCCCGGATAATCCGCACGCCCTTGTCGCTCATACGTTGTGCCAGCGCGCCGTCGAACGGCACCGGCTCGTGATGGAGCTCGGCGGTGTCCTTGTTGATCGCGGTGAAGAGCGCCGGGTTGGGGCCGAGATCCCCGGTACGCTCGCCTCCATGTAGGCCTGGTAGACGGCGATCTGGGCAGCGTAGACGGGCTTGGAGACCGCGACCCCGCGCTTCGCAGTGTCCTTCCACGATTTGGCGTTGAGCGACTTGCACTCCCAGAGCGCGGGCGCGGCCGGGAGCAGGCCCTTAGGCGCGGCCGCGATGATCCCGTCAACGTGGCCGCGGATGCGCCCGCCGGCGACCGAGAACGCGAACTGGCCGCCCTCCGGGCGGTTGCCGCGGGTGGTGTAGAGCTCGAACCCGGCGGCGCGGAGCCAGCCGACGGCGAGATCCTCGAACACATGGCCGGCGGCGAAGATGCGCAGTAATTGACCGCTGAACTCGGCGCCGTCGTCCTTCGGCGCGGCAGCGTATTCGTACTGGAGCGCGCGCTCGCAAGGCACGCCGAGGCGCGAGCCGCCGAGATACGCGCGCGGCGTCCGCGCGGCGTTCTCCGCTTCCAGGCCTGCGTCGATCAGCGCGTTGATGCCCTCGGCGAAGCTGGCCGAATGGTTGTAGTCCAACATCAAGACTGATCCTCCCGGCAATAGCCCCGGGCGGCCGTTTCCGGCGGCAGATCCAGGCCCCGCAGCGCATAGAGCAGCGAGATGAACTCGGGCTCCGTGAGCCGGCGCTCATTCCCGACCAGACGGCTTCGGGCGAGACCGTTGAGCGCCCGCACCCGCCACCAGGAGAAATCGGCCGCGCGAACCACGTAATAGGCGGGAAGGCCCGCCCGTTCGGCGAGGCGCATGAAGGCGCGCGCCGGCTTGCCGTCGAGGTCCCAGGGCGCGGCATGTTCCAGCTTGCATTCGATCAGGGCCACCGGCTCGCCCGCATGGAACTCCAGGAAGTCGATATCCATCGCCGGACAGTTCCAGCCCCAGCGGCGATGGCGCAGGGAGAGTTCCCGGTCGCGCCAACCCGAGCGTTCCTGCCTAACCTGCATGGCGAACCTCCCGCAGGGTCTCCAGGAGACGGCCGCAGGCCTGTTTCACGGCCGTCCCGTCACTGTCGGAGCCGATGAACAGGCGGTTCAGGCCGAGGGCCGCGACGCCGGTGGTGCCGCCGCCCAGGAAGGGATCAAACACCGTCTCGCCGGCACGGGTGAAGCGGCGCACCAGATCGGCCATGCCACTTTCGGACTGCCCCCAGTGATGGAAACGCTTGTCGTTGGCATCGCTGTGCGCCACGTCGCCGACCCACTCGCCCGAGTATCCGGCGGCGTCCGGGTCGTTGACGAACCACAGTACCGGCTTCCAGAAGGTGTTGACCTTGCGCTCCCAGAGCTGGACCGACTGGCCGCCCGGGGTGAGGTAGGCCACCGTCCAGTGGTAGCGAAGGTGCGGCGTCATGGCGGCGATGATCTCGGGCAGAAGACTGCCCGGCCATGACCAGGCAGGAACCACCCGGCCGGAGAACCCGGGCGGCGGTCCGCGCCAGATCGCCGTAGACGGCCAGGAAGGCGCGCGGGTACGGCGGATCGGTGACGATGCAATCGACGCCGCCGGGCTCGATGTGCTCGAGTACATCGGCGGCGGCGGCGGCGAACAGCCGCAAGCGGCCGTCGTGCGTGGGCATGTCCGCGGGCGGCGTCTCGCGCTGTTCGCGGCGGCGGACGGCGGCGGCGCGGCGCAGGGTCTTGTACTTGCCCGAACGGACGCCGTCGACGAGGGCATCCTGCTCTTCGGGCGGACGATCGACGATGGCGGCGGCGTCGCTGACCGCGACCAGCCCCTGGTCGACGGCGTCCTGGAGCAGGGCGCTCCCCCTGTCTCGTACCCGGCGGGCATTCTTGACGGAGCGTTCGGAGACATTCACAAGATCCGACGCTTCTCCGACGCTTCAGAGAGGCAAATTTGCCCCTCTGAAATCTCGTGGTTTCGTCCTACTTCCCCATGGCGGATATTCACCAGCCTGGCCGCCACCATGGCCCGCTGGCTCTCGCTGAGATGCCGGCGGTGAAGATTCAGACTGACGACAAAGGCGGTCGGATCGCCGCCGTCGTAGACCCGGTAGGCCGGCGGCGAGCCGGCAGACGCGGTCACGATTGCGCCCGTCGAGAATGCGGCCCTCGTCATCGAGCCAGATGGGCTCCCGGAGGCCGTGGCTGCGGATGTCCTCCACAAGGCGGTCGAAGTCGGCGCCGGCCATCATCGGGAAGGCCTCGGCGACCGGATGGCAGGGACGCGTGGCTTCGTTCAGGTCCACCATCAGAACGGGATTTCCGTATCGTCGGCCGCGGCGGCTTCGTGCATGGCGTCCTGAAAGCCGCCGACGGCGACCTCGATCAGGGCCAGCACCTGTTCCTCGGTGAGGCCGGCGAGCCGAGTCTCCCAGCCGATCTCCTCCATGAGCTCGGCGATCGGCTTCATGGCGGCGCGGATCGCGGCCTGCTCGTGTTCGGTGAGATCAATCACGGCCGTGCTCCGGCGCGCGCGGCGGGTCCAGAAGTCCTGGCAGGCCATCGAGCAGAAATTCACCGGCGGACGCGGGGGCCTCAATCCCGACGTATCGAACCAGCCGAAGCCGCGGGCCGGGCGCCGACAGACCGCGCAGAACGGCTCGCTGGAATAGAGCCGGCGGCGGCGGTCGATGAGGTCGTTGCCCGGATCCGGCATCGCTCATGCGGCCCTCCGCATCTCGTCCGCCGCGCCCATGACCAGGCACCGGATCGCGGCCTTGTTGAAGGTGAAGGTGAGCAGCGTCGAGGCCTGGTAGCGGGAGAGGCCGTAGTCCTGGCGGCACGCCGGCGGGAGGTATTGCATCTGCTTCTCGGTCGCCGGCTGGTTGAGCCAGGCCTTCGACTTGTGAGCGCTCTCGGCGGTCTCGTTTTCGTTGAGCCAGTCGTCGGCCGCGGCGAGGCAGACCGTGCGCTCGCCGACACCGAGGAGCCGGGTCCGTTGCTGCCTGGCGCCGCCCAACGCATGCCAGCGGCCGTTGAGAAAGAAGATGCCGCCCCAGGCATGGAACCCGTTGGCGACGAGAGCCGCGTCGTCGCCGAACAGATCGCACCAGCGGAAGCTCGAGCGCTTCAGGAGGTCGATCTCCGACATGACGAATTGTCTGAGCGGGGCTGCTTCGCTACCGTCCGAGCACTCCCAAACATGGCCGCATAGCGGACACTCGATGCACCCGAGGGGAATCTCAGCCTCGCATTCCGGGCAGGTCTTCATCGGCGCCTCGCCGTTCCGGCGCTTCCCATGGAGGTCGACGTCCTGCTCGAGGCAACCGTGGATGAGGCTCGAGGTGCCGAAATCGAGAATGATGCAGTCGATCTTGATGATGCCTGGGAACTCGGTCGGATCGATGACTCGCAAGCCGCGGCCGACCATCTGAATCATGGTTGACTTGTAGGAGGAGGGCCGGAGCAGCACGACGCAGCTCGTGGGCGGATGGTCCCAGCCCTCGGTCAGCACCGCGATATTGACCATCACCTGGATGTCGCCGCGCCGGTAGGCGGCGAGAACGTCCCGCCGCTCGCTCTCGGGCATCTCGCCCCAGACCATCTCGGCATCGATGCCCGCCGCGACGAAGGCGTCGCGCACGTTGCGCGCATGTTCGACGGTCGAACAGAAAATCACGGTCTGGCGGTCAGATGCTTTTTCACGCCAGTGCTTGATCACCGCTTCGGTGATCGGCGCCGTGTTCATGATGGCGGCGACTTCGGCCATGTCGAAATCGGCAACGGTCCTGCGCACCTTCCTGAGCGCCTCCTGGGTGCCGGCGTCGATGACAAAGGTGCGCGGCGGCACCAGGTGGCCCGAGCCGATCAGCTCGCCCAGCAGGATCTGATCGGCAACGTTGGAGAACACCGGGCGCAGGCCCTTGCCATCGCCCCGGTTCGGGGTCGCGGTGACGCCGTAGATGCGCACGTCCGGGTTGCGTTCGCGCGCCCGGTCGATGATCCGCCGATAGCTGTCCGCGGCGGTGTGGTGGGCCTCGTCGACGACCACGAGATCGAGCGCCGGCATGGCCTCGAGATTGGCCGCGCGGGCGAGCGTCGGGACCATGGCGAAGGTGGCGCGCCCGCGCCACGACTTGGTGTGGGAATCGACAATCGAGGTCGAGAGGGCCGGGTTGACCTTGGCGAATTTGAGAACGTTCTGTGCGGTCAGCTCGTCGCGGTGGGCGAGCACACAGGCCTTGGCGTCGTTGTCCGCCAGGACCCTGCCGACGACGCCGGAGAGCATCACCGTCTTCCCACTGCCGGTCGGAGCCACCCCCAGCGTGTCGCCGTGCTCGCCGAGCGCGCGCACGCTGCGCTCGACGAAGGTTTTCTGGCGGGGGCGAAGCAGCACGGCGCGGACCGCCTATTGCGCCCAGGCCGGACGGTTCGGATTGATCGGCTGCGCCGCCGGCGCCTGGGCGGGCTGCTGCGGTGCACCCGGTGCGGCGTCCGGCGCCTGTGCCGGGCCCTGCGGCGCGGCCGAGGTCGTGGTCGCATAGGGCTGCTGGGTCTGCGCCGCGTAGGCGGCGTGAGCGGCACCCGGGCGCCATTGTCCGCCCGCCTGCTGGAAGGCCTGCCAGTCCTTGTGGTTGGGCGTGACGGCGAAGCGGATCTCGTTCCTCGGATCGCCGTTCTGGTCCTTGCCGACGTCGATCTTGGCCAGGAACTCGATGCCGTCGAGCACGTGGAGGCCCTCGATGCGGCGGACAGCCTGCGCCTGCGGCGAGGCGTCCTTCTCCGACAGGCCGCGGGCCGAGTTGAGGATGCCGCGCACGAAGGAGCGGCCCATGTTGGCCCATTCGGGGCCCTTGGGGCTCGAGAGGCCGATGAGGCTCCACACCCGGCGCCGCGCATGGGGGCCCTCGAGGAGCACGAACTCGGCGTTGAGATAGATCGAGCCGGTGGCCTCGTTGCGGGTGGCATAGCCGCCGGTCCAGCCCTGGGCCGGGTCGTCGTAACCGCCAGGCTTGATGGTCATGCGGACGGGCGCGATCGTGCCCTTGGGGATGATGTCGTAGGACGTCTGCTCGTCCGCGTCGTTGAAATCGTTCCAGGCTCCGGTCATGGTCGGGGTGCTCCTTCATCTTCCGAGGTGGCGGGGGTATCGGCGGGCGCGGGGGCGGGGCGGCCAAACTCCAGCCTCTCGCTCGCCGGTCTGACGGGGCCGCCGATCTTGGTCATCAGCCGGCCGAGATGGGGTTCCTCGATTTGATCGAGGCGCCCGCTCCGGTCCTTGGCGGGATAGCCGAAGGGGTTCAGCGTCCGGCAGACGAAGGCCCGGTAGGGACCGCCGTCGGCCTGGCCGATCTCGGCCATGACGATGACCTCGTCGACGATGCCGGGGAGCTCGTTGCCGGTCTTCGAGCCCTCGATCTGGGGGGAGAAGACCCGGCGATTGAAGTCGTCGAGCTTCTCGTCGAGGATGCCGACGAACCAGACGTTCTTGCCGCGCGTGTGCTGGAGGTGGGTGAGCCAGGCGATCATCTCCTGGCCGTGGAGCCCGTAGGCGCCGCGCATGTCGGGCTTGCCGCTCCGGTCCGAGACCGCCTGCGGCTGGCCCTTGCACCACTGGAAGCAGAGCCGGCCCGCGACCGTGATCGAATCGATGAACACGGTCTCGTAACGATCGAGCGCGGCCGGATCGCCGAAGCGCTCGGCCACCGCCTCGTGGTGAGCCCGACTGTAGGCCTGGTCATCGCGCAGCGCGGGATTCGGGCCGCCGATGAAGACCGCGAAATCGCGGCATTCGGACCAGGTGCGCGGCCGGATGGTGTCGCCGGGCCAGCCCTCGATGGCGAGATCGCCGGCCTCGAGATCGAAGAAGAGCGTGGCGCGAGGCTCGAGGGTCCACAGCAGCGAGGTCTTGCCGATCCCCGACTTGCCGAAAATGGCGCCCTTGATGCCGCGGCGCTAGGCGAGGCGCTCGTCGGCCGAGATGATGGGAAGGCCGCTCATTGCCCCTCCTCCTTCGCGAGAGTCAGCTTGAAGGCGGGCTTGCCGGTGCGAACCGTGCGGGCGTCCTCGAAGGCGGCGCGGATCGCGCGCGGCCAGGCGGCGTATTTGCGTTCGGGAACCTTGAAGGCGATGTCGACATACTCGGCCGGATCGTCGCCCTCGGCGCGGATGCGCTCGACCGTGGCCGCGAGCATCGCCTGGTTCCACTCGACGCGCTTCGGCAGGTCGGCAACGACGATCACGCCGTCCTCGACCAGCCGGACCGAGCCGGTGTCCCTGCCGGCGTCCCGGCGCGCGGTGTGCGCCTGTTCGCCGAAGCGGAGCACGATGGCGCCGTCGAGCCATTCCTTCAGCGTCTTGGCGGCCGTGAGCGCCGCCTCGGCGTCCTCCTGCAGCAGCGCAAGCTGCTCGGCCGGCAGGGCGGCGATCTCGCCGACCGGCATGGCGCGGATGTCCTCGAGCTGAATACGGTTCGACATCAGGTTGTTCTCCGTCGGGCCGAATGGGAGAAGGCCTCCCCGCGGCGCTTCGCGGGAGTGCGGGTGCGGATCGCGAGGTAGCTGTAATCGGCGTCGCCATGACGCTTCTGGAAGAGGTGGACGAGACCGTCGGCGGAGGCGCGCATGGCGCGGTCCGCGAGACGGTTGAGCTCGTCGCGCGCCGGGTCGTGCGGTGCGTGGGGCCGTTGCTGCCGGTCGACGCAGAGAAGGCCGCGGTGATAGGTGATCCGGCTCCCCGGATGGGCGGCCCTCAACCATCCCTCGAAACCGGCCACGTCGATGATGAGAGCCATCGTCGCCGGGGCGGGCACGGGCGCTTCCGGGGTGGCGCTGCAAGCCATCAGATTCATGCGCCGCGTCCCCGGCCGGCGACGGGCCGAGCCGTCTCGGGCTCGGCGAGGCGCAGCTGCCCGGCCTCGTAGGCCTCGATGTCCTCGAGCCGGTAGACGACGCGGCCGCCGATCTTGAGGTAGCGAGGGCCGTCGCCGATCCAGCGCCAGCGCTCGAGCGTGCGCGGCGAGATGTTCCAGCGCGCCGCCAGCTGGGTCTGGTTCAGATGTTGTGTGGCCATCCGCTTCTCCGCTGCTCTCGTTCAAGCTGCGGAAAGGATGACCGTTGATCAGCGGCCTGTCGGCAGGCTCATCGACGGGTGGGTAAGGGCTCTGTGACGGGTCAGCGACGGGTCACTGACGGGTGAGATTACGCAGTCCTACTCGGTTTTTAGACGGTAGGGCCCGCGCCTGTTGGACTCGATCAGAGTGCCCCAGCAAGGATGATCCCTGAACAGGTTGATCATCTTCGCGTTGGTCGAACCCGCCTCGTACAGGACCCCTTTACCGGGCTGCCAGGGCCGATCGTTATTGACGGCCTCGTGAAGGAGGCGGATGACTTCACGCTGAACGAAGCCGGTGAAGAGATACGTCTCGCCGTTCAAGGTCACTTCCGAGTAATCGGCCGTGTGCGTGAACGGCGGCTTGGCTCCGCCGCGGTCCGCAGCGCCGGTGGCCACGACCGTTGCCCCATAGCAGGCCCCATGATCGGACCGCCCGCTGCGGTTCAGGCATTGCCCGATCTTGGCACCGGGGCCCCGGTCATCGAGGCTCAGCGGTTTACGCACGAAGTCGTCCCCGCCCTCCTGCAGGGCCTGCACCACATCGTCGTGATCCTTGGCCTGGCCGCTCACCACCAGCACCGGCAGGAGATGGATGTCGTGCGCGGCGCCCGCGACACGGCCCGGATAGCGCCGGCGGATATCCAGCAACAACGACTTGCCGACCTCCACGCGCGGCTGAAGCGACTTCTCGTGCGCCGGAATCTGCAGGTCCAGCAGCACATAGCAGAGGCCGCCTTCGTTCAGGATCTCGATCGCATCGGCCCTGGTCGTCGCGTGGCGAGGATCGTGACCGAGGGAATCCACCAGATCGCACAGCGCGGCGGCCATCTCCGGCTCGTCCTCGACGATCAGAGCTGCGTGGTCGCACGCCATCGGTTTAGGCCTCCGCTCCCAACTGCTCGACCGGAAGCACCATGGTCACGGTGGTTCCCTCTCCCTCGGCGCTCTCGATGGTGAGGGTGCCGTGATGGTCGAGTTCGACGATCTTCTTGGCGAGCGGCAGACCGAAGCCCATGCCGTCGCGTCTGCCCGTGCTATAGAGCTGGGTGCATTCCTCGACCGCGTCTTCATCCATCCCGCGGCCGTTGTCGGCGACGCTAAGCGCGACATGGCCGCCCGCGAGCTGCTCGGCGGTCACCTCGATGCGCCCCGGCCGGCCGCCGTCGCGGAAGGCCTCGACCGCGTTCACCAGAAGATTGATGAGTGCTTGCAGGAGCCGGGAGCGGTTGGCCTCGACGCGGATCGCGGGATCGACGGCCACATGAATCGCCGGCGCCGCGATCGACGGCTCGAGGTCGTCTAGCGCCAGCTCCTCGGCCTCGCGCGCCAGCGGCAGCAGCACCTCGCTCGTAAAGGGGCCCCGCACTTCGGTTGTGAACGCGCGCAGATTGTCGAGGAACTCCGTCATCAGGCGCACGCGCCGCTGGGCGCGCACGACCCTGCCCCGGCTCTCGGAGCCCGCCCCCGGTGTGTCGGCGAGCTCGCGCTCCAGATTGATCAACTCGGCATCGAGCGGGGAAATGATCCGGATCATCTCGTGATAGGCCATGCGCACGAAGGTCTCGTCCATTTGATCGGCGAGCCTGTGCGCCGCCCTGCGCGCCCGCGGCCCGTACCGCGCCTCAAGCCCGTTCAGAAGCGCGAGCGTCCGGTCGCCGTGATCATCGCTGTGGATATCCGCCCGGGTGACCTCGGTGCGCCGCTGGAAAGTCCGCCGCGCGGCGTCGCGTACCCACACATTGTCGTCGTCGATGATGCGGGCGATGGCGGCATGAAAGCGCTCGTGGCGCAGATAGAGGAGTGCGTGGGCAACCGCCTTGCGGACCTGCCACTTGGGGTGGGACGCAAGGCCGTAGAGCCGCACGCCGATGGCCTCGGCCAGCTCGGCGTCGAGGCGCCTTCGGCGCAGCCGGTCGCCTGCGGTCTCGACCGCGTCGCGCACCGTGCTCCAGTCGTCGGATTCGAGATCATCGAGCAGCGTCCGTGCCGCGTCCGCCATCATGCTTCCCTCAATGGCCGTACTTGCGCATTCTCAGCTTGAAGGCCTCGGCGCCGCCTTCCAGCAGATGCTCGATCTCGCCCTTGACCTCGTCTACCGGGCCCACGCGGGTCACGCTGCCGCGCCTTCCGTCCGAAGCAAACACGAACACCCGCTCGGCCTCGCCGAGCACCGGGATGTTGGGGTTGTGGGTGACGAAGATCAGCTGCCTCCCGCCCTTGGCCTCGCGCAGGCTTTTGACGATGGTGTCGTAGACGAAGGCGTTGTCGAGATTGTCCTCGGGCTGATCGATCAGCAGCGGGCGCTCGCTCTCCAACAGCAGGATCGGCAGGATCACCGTGCAGCGCTGGCCGGTCGAGAGATCGGCCGCGTTCTTGTAGGCCTCGCCGTCCTTGAGCTCGATCAGCAGCTCGTCGGCGAGCTCCACGGTCTCGAGCCTGAAGGCGTGGTCGCCGTCCCGGAGATGATCGATGATGCGCTCGCCCTGGTCCTCGCCGATGCCGGCGTGCTCCGCCAGGCGCTCCGTGTCGCCCCGGCGGACGATCGGCGGCAATTCCTCCGGCGCCAGGTTGGCGACGATCTGCGCCACGATCTGGCCGTACCTGGTGCCCGAGCCCTTGAGCGCTTCCCGCAAATACTGCTCGTAAGCCGAACGATCACCGGCCTGGGCGATCGAGACCCGGATGGTGGGGGCCAGCGCCGCGCTCAGCCGCTCGGCGATCTCCTTGCGCAACCCGAAACGCCGGTCGCGCAGTTCCGACAGCCGTGCCGTCATCTTGCGGTGCTCGGCCTCGCACTTCTGGCGCCTGCGCTTCAAGCCGTCGAGTTGGCCTTGCGTCTTGGACAACTCCAGATGCCGCTGCTGCAGCCTCGCCCGCTCGGCCGCCTGTGCCTGCTCCTCGGCCGAGCGTGCGACCAGCTCGCGATAGTGCTGCTCCTGGCGCGCGTGTCCGCCGGCAAGCCCCACGGCCAGGGTGTCAAGGGCCGCGGCCGCGGCGGCGCGCTGTCTCCCGATCGCCGGCACGGTCTCGCGGATCGCGCTCGTATACTCCGCAACCACATCGGCAGCCTGGGCGAAGACCGCGCCGTTGGGGCCGTTCTCGAACCCGTCGCCGAGCGCGGTGGCGCAGTCCTCGGCCACGGCGCCGGCAAGCCGCTCGAACTCGTCCGCGAAGCGGTCGACCACTTGCCGAAGGTCGGCGAGCGCCTCCGCTTCCCGCGCCCGCAGCGCCTTGTGCTCGTGCGCGGTATTGATCAGCTCGGCCTCGGGGCCATCGACAGCCTGCATCTCCTGCAGCCGCTTGGCGACGATGTCGATCTCCGGCACCACGTCCTCGATCTCTCCGATGTTGCGGTCGAGGGCTCGCAGATCGTGTGCGCTTTGCTCGATGGCCCGGGTCAGCTTGGCGATCTCCGCGCCGGTCTCGCGGATCGCTTCTTCCTCGAACTTGTCGATCAGCGACAGCTGGAATCTTGGCGTAGTGGCGATCTCCTCGATCTCGTTCTGGCTGTAGATGTCGGCCTTGAACACCAGGTCGCGATCGAGCGACACCGCGACCGGCGCGCCGTCTGCGTCCAGCACCTGGCTCGTATCGTCCCACGGCCGCTCGGCGCGATAGCGCGTGCCGTGCTTGGTCTCGACGTCGAGGCCGATGGTGCCGCTGCCGAGATTGCCCCGGATCAGCCCCTCGATTGCTCTGCCGCGGGTCTTGCCCTCGGGAGTGTCCGGCATCGGACCCAGAAGGTAGCGGATGAACTCCAGCACCGCCGTCTTGCCGGTGCCGCGGCCGCCGATGATGCAGTTCAGCCCGTCCGCGAAGTCGAGTTGGGCGCCGTCGAGAAAGCCGCCCGAGACCGCCATCGAGCGGATCTTGTGATGCGCCCTCGCGGCGGTCTTCGTGCCCTCGGGCATTTCTATTGTATTGATTGCCGCGTGTATTGATTGCCGTGTTCGGCATTGTGCCGTCCTCCCTGGCCGCGAGCGCCGCACGGTGGTCTCAGGCGTGCCGCCAGGCCCCGAGTCGACGATCGAAGCGAGGCACTATAGAGTGAATGGAGAATGAGAACAATACAAGAACATCGGAAGGATAAAATTAACTGAATCCGACGTCGCGTGGCCGCTGAGACAGCTCGTGGCCGGCTGCGGGGCGGTGCGGTTATGCGATCTTGATCCCGGCGGAACGCTCGCCGTGGTCTGCGAGCCATGCGGCCGTCGTGGCCGCTATCGGATCGAGAGCTTGGTTCGGACCTACGGGCCGCGGGCCGGACTGCCCGGCATTCGTCGCATCCTCGCGGAGCAGGGAGAGTGTCTCCGTTCGACCAGCCGGCTGCGGCCCTGCGCGGCGGTGTTTGAGGGCGTGCGCTCGTGACAGGGGCCGGCGCGCGTCGACGACGTGATCGTCTTCGCCGCCGGCGGGCGGCTAGTGAAGTCCGACCACGAACACTGAATCCCGGCGTCTGAGCGTCGGTATCGCGTCATTCGCCGGCCGCTTCGAGATCGAGGCGGCGCTCCAGCTTAGCCTTGAAGGCGAGCGCCGCGCGCCAGCCAACGCCGCGGCCATGAACCACGGCGTCATGCCGCGGGGACGGATACCGTTCTGAAGTAACCGTCTGGCCTCCGCCGACCGCCGAGCCGCACCCACGAAGGCAAGATCCTGCAGGTTCGTCATCGGCGTTTATGCGGCCAAGGGTGTGCTCCGCGCCCGCCTCAAGCTCACCGAACCTGGGCCCAGTGCGCTTCACTTCCCGCGAAGACGCGAGGCCGAGTATTTCCGGCGGCGCATCGCCGAACGCGTCGCTCGCCGGCGAATTCCTCCCCATCGCCGGACCCGGCGGACTCGACGAGGGGGTCGCGTTCGACTAGGAACTGTCCAGAGAATGCTCCCTTTGGTACGATTACGAGCCGGAGGCCGCTGGCGAGCCGGAGGCCGCTGGCGAGGCCCGCAGCCGGCCGGCGAAGAGGACAGCTTGACCGCAAGGAGACGAGCGTGAATAGCGACATTATCGACGCCGAAAGCGCCAGTAGCCCGGCGTTGTGTCGAGCAGGCGCGTGCAGGAGGACGGTTTCTGTGAGACCTTTCCCAGGGCCGGCAATCATCGGCGCATTCCTCACCGCCGCCGCGCTGCTGCTCGGCTTCGCGGCGCCGGCGCAGGCGGGCGAGCCCGTGCTCGTGAGCAACATGGACCAAGAAGAGGTCACTAATGAAATCGCCGACTTTGGTGCTAATAATTATGCTCAAGGTTTCAGAACGGGCTTAACAGGGAGCTATGTCCTCGGAAGTATTGATTTGAACTTTTCCAGAAGTACAGCCAACGGTGACTTAGTGGAGGTAAGGTTGCTGCGCAGCAAAGGCAACGGCGAGCCGGGCGACAACGCGAGTGACAACATATGCACCTTGGACAATCCAACCGACGTGGGGACGAGCGGAGTCAAGACATTCACAGCCCCTGCAGCTTGCGGCACTCTGGCTATAGATACCAACTACTTCGTGTACGTGCTATATAACACCAGCGCTCTCGCAGGCTCACCTCGCTTGCGAAAGACGACTTTACTAGGTCAGGATTCCACCGGTATGGCGGGGTGGACCGTCAGCGATACATACTACTATGACCCGACTACCAGCCCCACAGTCAGTTGGCTAGAAACGTCGAACGACGATGTGATTGAAATCAGGATCCGGGCGGCAAACAGGCCTCCAACGGCTTCCGACAATACGGTGTCCACGGAAGATACCAAGACGCTCACCTTTACGGTGGACGATTTCGGCTATTCGGACACCGACGGCGACAGCCTGGAGCACGTCAAGATCACCTCGCTGCCTGCGGATACCAGCGATGTGACGCAGGGCACGCTGTCGCTCGACGGTGCGGAAATCGCCAGCGCCAGTGACGCCAATCCCGTGGAGGTGACGGCAAAACAGCTCACCGATGGCGGTCTGAAGTACAACCCGCCGATCGACACCACCGTCTCGGCAACGTTCGGCTTCAAGGTTTATGACGGCTTCGACGACAGCGCGCCGGCGACCATGACCATTACCGTGTCGGATGTCACGGACAACGTGAAGCTGTCGGCGCTGGGCATCTCTGCAGGGACCCTGAACTTCGATGCGGATATCTCGGACTACACCGTCAACGTGACGAACGATGTGGCCAGCGTGACGGTGACGCCGACTGCGGACGACAACGATGCGACGGTGACGGTCAACGGCACGGACGTGGCCAGCGGCAGCGCCAGCGGCGAGATCCCCTTGGCCGAGGGCGGGGATACCGTCATCCAAGTCGTCGTAAGTGCCGAGGACCGCGCGACCACCGGGACCTACACCTTCAGGGTGACCCGGACGGCGAGCAGCAACGCGAATCTGTCGGCGCTGAGAATCTCTGCAGGAACCCTGAACTTCGATGCGGATATCTCGGACTACACCGTCAACGTGACGAACGATGTGGCCAGCGTGACGGTGACGCCGACCGCGGCCCATGACAGCGCGACGGTGACGGTCAACGACGCAGACGTTGCCAGCGGCAGCACCAGCGGCGAGATCGTCCTGACCGAGAACGAACCCATCGACATCGCCGTCGAAGTGACGGCCCAGGACGGCACGACCAAGACCTACACTATTACGGTGAGCCGGGCGGCGTCCGCACCGGCCCGCTTCAGCCGCCTCAACGCCGAGATCCTCTCCAAACACGCGCTGACCCTCGCCGATGTCACCAACCGGGCGATCGGCGAACGTCTGGACGACCCGTGCGGCAAACAGTCGGCCGCCTATAGCTTGGCCGGCGGATCGACGATCCATGACACGCTGCGATCGAACGCGCGGGCGATCGAGGACGGCACGCTCACCCTCGATGATGTGCTGGCGGGCTCGTCCTTCCGGCTGCCGCTCGCGGCGGCGAGCGGCGACAGGACGGGTGGCGGGCCGGTGGTGTGGGGCCGGGGCGAGCGGCAGGCGCTCGAAAGCACGGAGTCCGCCTTCGCCTGGGACGGCACGGTGTTGACCGGCCAGTTCGGCATTGACGGCTGTCTGCGCAAGGATCTCCTGACCGGGCTCGCGCTGTCGCGCTCGATCGGCGACTTCGACTATACCGACGCGGCCGGGCCGGTGCCGGTGAGCGGCGGCTATGAGAGCCGCATGACCAGCGTGCATCCCTATCTCGGCTGGACCTCGCCGCAGGGTCTCGGTCTCTGGGCGACGCTGGGCTACGGCCAGGGCGAGATCGAGATCGACGACGAGCAGGCCGGCCGGCAGACGAGCGATACCAGCTTGAAGACCGCGGCAATGGGCGCGCGCGGCACGCTGATCACCGATGGGTCGCTGATCGAGGGCGGCACGACGAACCTGCGTCTCAAGGGCGAGGCGTCGGTTGCGCAAGTCGAGGTCGAGGGCAACGGCGGCCTGATCGAGGAGCAGACGGTGAACGCCAACCGCCTGCGCCTGGCGCTGGAGGGCAGCCACGAGCAGGCGCTGGCCTCGGGCTCCTCCCTGACGCCGTCCCTGGAGCTGAGTCTGCGCCATGACGGGGGCGGCGGGATCACCGGCACCGGCATCGAGATCGGCGGCAGCTTGCGTTATCGCGACCCGGCCGCGGGCCTGACCATCGAGGGCAACGGCCGGGTGCTGGCGGGGCAGAGCGATTACCGGGAATGGGGTCTCGGCGGCTCGCTCCGCCTCGACCCGGGTGCCGAAGGGCGGGGACTGTCGTTCAGCCTCTTCCCGGCCTGGGGCGAGACATCGAGCGGGGTGGATCGGCTGTGGGATCAGGACGTCGCCGAACTGGCGACCGACGATGGGGCGGCCAATGAGAACGTCCCGCAGATGCGGCTGGACAGCGAGTTCGGCTATGGCTTCGGCGCGTTCGGCGGACGCGGGCTGCTGACGCCCTATGGCGGGTTCTCGCTGGCCGGCGAAGGGTCACAACGCTACCGGATCGGCGGCCGCTTCGAGATCGGGTCATCG
Organism: Alphaproteobacteria bacterium; assembly: GCA_965249135.1. Lineage (GTDB taxonomy): Bacteria > Pseudomonadota > Alphaproteobacteria. Next base: position 2,083,230 of record OZ252220.1, on the reverse strand, counting down.
CTCAGCCTCAGCCTCGAGGGCGAGCGCCTGGAACCGGTCAACGATGCGGCCGCGGAACACGGGATGATGCTGCGCGGCCAGATGCGGTTCTGAACGTCGGCTAAGGTCGGCGGGTGAGCCGCCAATGTCGCGATCTCAGTCGGGCGGCCTGCGCGGTGTCGCGCAGAAACGTGCAGGATTATGCTCCCTCATGCGTCCATAGTGCGTCCACGGCGCTAATCGCGTCATGGCTGCGAAAAAGAAAAAGCCCGTAACTGTTGAAAGTTACGGGCTTTATTTGGTTGCGGGGGTTGGATTTGAACCAACGACCTTCAGGTTATGAGCCTGACGAGCTACCGGACTGCTCCACCCCGCGGCAAGGGGGATTGTGAAGAGGCGCGCTTTGCGTTTCGAAAGCCTGGCGGCGACCTACTCTCCCACGCCTTAAGACGCAGTACCATCGGCGCTGAGGATTTTCACGGCCGAGTTCGGGATGGGATCGGGTGTAGACCCCTCGCTATGGCCACCAGGCTATCGAAACGCAAAGCGGCGGACTTTCCGAGAACGTGAGATTTAAGAAACCAAATCCTGGTCGGATTTATCCATACGCATGATGGAAACGCCGCCGAATTTTAGGCTGCGTCAGATCAAGCCGATCGAGTGATTAGTACCAGTTAGCTGCACGCGTTGCCGCGCTTCCACACCTGGCCTATCAACGTGGTGGTCTTCCACGACTCTTAAGGGAGAACTCGTTTCGAGGTGGGCTTCCCGCTTAGATGCTTTCAGCGGTTATCCCTTCCGCACATAGCTACCCGGCGGTGCGGCTGGCGCCACAACCGGTACACCAGAGGTGCGTCCACCCCGGTCCTCTCGTACTAGGGGCAGCGCCTCTCAATTCTCCGAACACCCACGGCAGATAGGGACCGAACTGTCTCACGACGTTCTAAACCCAACTCACGTACCACTTTAATTGGCGAACAGCCAAACCCTTGGGACCTGCTCCAGCCCCAGGATGTGATGAGTCGACATCGAGGTGCCAAACCGCCCCGTCGATCTGAACTCTTGGGGGCGATCAGCCTGTTATCCCCGGCGTACCTTTTATCCGTTGAGCGATGGCCCTTCCACGCGGAACCACCGGATCACTATGACCGACTTTCGTCTCTGCTCGAACCGTCACTCTCGCAGTCAGGCGGGCTTATGCCATTGCACTCTAAAGCTGATTGCCGACCAGCCTGAGCCCACCATCGCGCGCCTCCGTTACTCTTTGGGAGGCGACCGCCCCAGTCAAACTACCCACCATGCAGGGTCCCGGACCCGGTTTCACGGGTCGCGGTTAGATAGCAAGAAATAAAAGGGCGGTATCTCAAGGTTGCCTCCACACCGGCTGACGCCAATGCTTCAAAGGCTCCCACCTATCCTGCACATCCATCACCTGCTACCACTGCAAAGTTGTAGTAAAGGTGCACGGGGTCTTTCCGTCTAACCGCGGGTACTCCGCATCTTCACGGAGAGTTCAATTTCGCTGAGTCGGTGTTGGAGACAGCGGGGAAGTCGTTACGCCATTCGTGCAGGTCGGAACTTACCCGACAAGGAATTTCGCTACCTTAGGACCGTTATAGTTACGGCCGCCGTTTACCGGGGCTTCGGTTCAAGGCTTGCACCTATCCCCTTAACCTTCCGGCACCGGGCAGGCGTCAGACCCTATACGTCGTCTTGCGACTTCGCAGAGCCCTGTGTTTTTAGTAAACAGTCGCTACCCCCTGCTCTGTGCCACCCGCCAATGGTTGCCCAAAGACGGGTATCCCTTCTTCCGAAGTTACGGGATCATTTTGCCTAGTTCCTTCAACACCGTTCTCTCAAGCGCCTAGGTATGCTCTACCAGTCCACCTGTGTCGGTTTCGGGTACGGTCTTATGCCGGGGCTATTTCCTGGAACGCCTTCGCGGCCCGCACAATCCAATAAGCACGGACAACTTACGACATTCGTCACCACCAGCAGGCTGAGGAATATTAACCTCATTCCCATCGACTACGGCTTTCGCCCTCGCCTTAGGGGCCGGCTCACCCTGCGCGGATTAGCCTTGCGCAGGAAACCTTGGACTTTCGGCGAGAGTGTTTCTCACACTCTTTATCGCTACTCATGTCAGCATTCTCACTTCCGATACCTCCAGCGTGCCTCACGGCACACCTTCGCAGGCTTACGGAACGCTCCGCTACCGCGCGCCACTTCCGAAGAAGTGACGCACCCGCAGCTTCGGCGCGTGGCTTGAGCCCCGTTACATTTTCGGCGCAGAACGGCTTAACTAGACCAGTGAGCTGTTACGCTTTCTTTAAAGGATGGCTGCTTCTAAGCCAACCTCCTGGTTGTTTTGGCTGTCCCACATCCTTCCACACTTAGCCACGACTTGGGGACCTTAGCTGGCGGTCTGGGCTGTTTCCCTTTCGACTACGGACCTTAGCACCCGCAGTCTGTCTGCCGCACTGAACTCGCCGGTATTCGGAGTTTGGTTAGGTTTGGTAAAGATCGCTCTCCCCTAGCCCATCCAGTGCTCTACCCCCGACGGTAATCATGCGACGCACTACCTAAATAGTTTTCGCGGAGAACCAGCAATGACCGGGTTTGGTTGGCCTTTCACCCCTAGCCACAGGTCATCCCCCGATTTTTCAACATCGGTGGGTTCGGCCCTCCAGTGCGTGTTACCGCACCTTCAGCCTGCCCATGGCTAGATCACCCGGTTTCGGGTCTAATACACGTAACTAAAGCGCCCTATTCAGACTCGCTTTCGCTGCGCCTACACCTAACGGCTTAAGCTTGCTACGCAGACTAACTCGCTGACCCATTATACAAAAGGTACGCCGTCAGAAGCCCGTGACCCGAAAGCCACGTCTCCCTCCGACTGCTTGTAGGCATCCGGTTTCAGGTCTCTTTCACTCCCCTCGTCGGGGTGCTTTTCACCTTTCCCTCACGGTACTAGTTCACTATCGGTCACTGAGGAGTACTTAGGCTTGGAGGGTGGTCCCCCCACGTTCAGACAAGATTTCACGTGTCCCGTCCTACTCGAGGGCTTGCATGTGTTCTACCCGTACAGGGCTATCACCTACTCTGGCCTGCCTTTCCAGACAGTTCCGGTTCTTCCACGCAAGCCACTGGCCTGGTCCGCGTTCGCTCGCCACTACTAACGGAGTCTCGGTTGATGTCCTTTCCTCCGGCTACTTAGATGTTTCAGTTCGCCGGGTTTGCCTCGTACGCCT